>NZ_CP073240.1 GCF_009670965.2 Riemerella anatipestifer
ATGCTAAAACTTTACAAAGAAATTAATGGAGTTCTTCATTATTGGGAAACTTGGGATGAAGATGACAAAACAGGTCTTGTTCATTGGGGAACTGTTGGAGAAAATGGAGAGCAAAAAAAAGTAAAATCCACACTTTTAAAAAATTTTCATAAAATAATTCAACAGGAAATTAATGAGAAGATTAATGAAGGTTATGAGCAAATAGACGAAGATGATTTAAAATTTCTAATAATTGAATATAAACTAAATTCTGACTTTGGAAATGAAGAAGACTTGGAAAAACGGCACAGACTTGAAGCCAAAATGAATGAAGATTTGGGATGGAACCTATCATTGGGTAATTGGTTATTTTCTCACGGAAGAAGAGGCCAGGGGAACACAGGTTCACGATGCAGTAATTCCAAATCCCCGCATGGTGTTCATTTCACCTACAATTTACAAAGTACTTCCATGAAAGTAGCATTGATTGTTGCTGTTGATCAGCAATTCGGTATTGGAAAGAACAATGATTTGATGTGGCATTTGCCTGCAGATATGAAATTTTTCAAAGAAACAACCACGGGACATATTGTGGTTACAGGTAGAAAAAACTACGATTCCATTCCGGAACGTTTTCGGCCGTTGCCCAACCGCGAGAATGCGGTCTTAACACGCAATACCGAATATCATGCTCCTGGAGCAGTTGTTTTTTCTTCCTTGGAATCCTGTTTGGATCATTATAAAAATGAAGTGGAACGAACCGTTTTCATAATTGGAGGCGGACAAATTTACCGAGAAGCTTTAGCGCTTGATTGTGTTCAAGAGATGTTTATTACCCATGTGCAGGGCGAATTTGGTGCAGATACCTTCTTCCCGAAATTCGAAGCTGTCGCTTGGAATGTTGAAACGGTAGCAACCCAAGTAGTGGATGAGAAAAATGCCTATGCGTTTGAAGTGAAAAGGTATTGGAGGTAACGTGATTACTTGATGAGAAATAAGAAATCATTGTCTACCTACTTTCGTTATATTTGATCAAATAAAGAAACAAACCTGCACAAAAACATCAAGTATTATGCTGTTTTGTACAGAAAAGCCGTATCAATAAATAAGTTGTACGACATAGTAAAACCGAACCAAACAAAATGAAAGTCAGAGAAGAAAAGTTAAGAACAATTATAGAATGGTCGGAGAAAAACGAAGATGTAAGAGTTCTTCTTCTGACAAGTTCACTTGTAAATCCTTTAGCACTTGTTGACGAATTTAGTGATTTAGACATTGAATTTGTTTTTGAGGATAATACAAATTACATTTCAGACAAAAGCTGGACGCTTAAATTCGGAAATCCAATTGCTATGATTGAAGAAGACGAAAGTTGTTTTAACCATAAACACGCAATGAAAATGCTACTTTATGAAGACGGTGTGAAAGTAGATTTTAAACTTTACAGCAAATCAAAATTTATAAAGGAAACGCAAGAGAAAGAATTACCAGAAGATTGGGATATTGGTTATAAAATTTTAATTGATAAAGATGGTATTACAAAGCAAATGCTGAAACCAACTTATCAAATTTCCATTATCAAAAAACCGTCTGAAAAAGAGTTTCAAAATCTAATAAACGATTTTTGGTGGGACACAACTTACGTGGCAAAGTGTCTTGTGAGAGATGAAATATTCTATGCGAAATTTATGTCGGAAACCGTTATTCGCACAGAATATTTAATTCCTTTAATTGAATGGCACATTGCAAGTGAACACAATTGGAACATAACGACCAATAAATATGGACGACTTTTCAAAAAGTATCTTAACCAGGAAATGTGGGCTAAAACAGAACAAACATTTTCAGGGAGCGATATAAAGGAAAATTGGACTGCTCTATTTTCAATGACTGATTTAGTTTCAGAAATAGGAACTGAATTGTCAAAAAAATTAGAGTACAAATACCCGGATAAATTAGAAAATGACATACGAAAATATTTAGCTGGACTAAAACCCAAAACATAACTACGTCGTACAACATCGTATTGGCAATAGGCGGGCTGAACGGCTTCGTATCAACGGAAGTGCAAAATTCAACTTCTGTTCTTCGATTAAAGTTCAGTGCTAAAAATCCCGCCCATCGCCAATACGCGGCACGTTGCACGCTACACTACTGAAAATCACTCTGTTGAAATAAAGTTAAATCTTAGCGTTATAAAAGAAACTGAATCCAAACCGAACGAGGAGTCTGTTGAAAGGTTTGAATTCATTTTCTATTTTTTGTATTACGGAATAGAATTGACTTTTATCCGCAGTGAATTTTCATTAGCGTAGCGTACAACGCAACAGACTCCGAATTGATTTTACCAACTTAGTATGAAAAGCTGAATTGAAAATAGGGAAGAGTTGAATTTGAAAAACTGGAATTGAATTTAGAAAACTGAAATTTAGCCTGTGCGAATATATCATATTGTGAATACCAAATAGAAACTGAAACGAAAGTCCAGCGTGCAACACGGGTTTTGCAAAAAAGCGGGAGCGGTTTCATTTGGACATAATGAAATTTTTATTACCTTTGTGTAGTTGGGGTAATGTTAGTGGTTTTTTAGTCCGCTTCTTCGCAAAGCCCCACCATTATGTGAAAGAATAAAACGGCACCTCCAAAAAGAAAGTGCCGTTTCGAAATTAAATTTATAAATTCTCAATCCACTACTTCTGAAACAGTTGATTTTTCTATTAGAAAAATTCCGTCAAAAGCTTCTTCTATTTCAGTTTTTAGGCACATCGAATCAAATCGAATCTTATTACAATTTTTTAATTCCGTACTTCTGTTCATTAGTAAACAGCATTCTTTTCCTCCAAATTCTTGCATAATAAATTCAACAGAATCCGACTCTGGAAAATCAAGTGGAAATTTATCAACCCTAAAGCCAAATTGATAATCATTATCAGGATACAATGCCGCAGTTTCTCCACGTAGATTAGTTATTGCAAATGCTTTATATTTTTCTCCAAAAGTCATCGAAAGTCTTTGCCCCATTGGATAACAACTAATAAATCCATCAAAATCTACCGGAGTTTTTTGAATGTGAGCATTGTGGGCAACCAAAATAATCTTTTTACCAAGTGAATTTTTCAAAAACCAATCAATGCTTTCTGCCATATACTGGTCTTTTGCTCCCATATCTCCTTCAATTCCCCTTTCAGTAATGAAACTTTCCATAGCATCAGCATTATAATTCATATAAATCAAGCCTTTAACTTGATGAACTATCGATTGAAATTCTAAACTTTCTAATTTTGGTTGAAGAGTAATCAAACGAATGTAAACTTTTAATAGCAATGCTTTTAATTCATTATGTTCAGCTTCATCAAAAAGCGATAAATTTAACGCAAGCTGAGAAGTCGAATAGAAATCAAATTTCTCAGCAAGATTTAAAATCTTCTGTAAGACATCAGAAGAAACGATTGAAAGTCTTTGCAAATAATCAGATACAATACGAAAGTTTGGAAAATAAGAACCTCCATTTTTAGGAATATCCACACCTAAAAAGGTAATTTGATTATTATTGTCTTGATTATACCGACGAAGCCATAGCAAAGTATCTTTAAACTCATTTGGATAATAAAAGTGTGACAGTAACTTATCCAAATCGTCGAATGGAATTTGTGATTTTATCCACTTATCAACTTCTAATCCTTCAGAAAAACCAAACTCAAATGCCAAGGTGTCAAAATCACATTCAGTTACTAAAAACTCAATAACTTGATGCCTGAATGTAAAAAACTCTTTTATGAAATGTGCGTTTTCGCCTAAACCAACAATTGTAGAAGAATCAAAATATTCTCGAAATCGAAAAAGACTTTGTTTTATGGATGTATTATTTTCCGAATTAAACGGAAAAGTTAAGGGTTTTATATTTTTCATTATTACCTTATTTTAAATTAAAAATTAACGTACCAAATAGCAACCGTCTCAAAAAGACGATTTAATAATTTACTTTAATTTTTAATTACCAAGGCTTGCTGAAATACATAAAATGTGAATTATTTGAATACAAAGATACTAAAAATTCCTTCACATAACATCGCATTGGCAAAATGGCAGGTTAAGTGCTAAATTGAAAGTTTCTGCATTTTATTCCGCCGAATGTGTTCCACATTCGCTTTTTATTTGTAAGTTAGCTCTGTGGAAACACATCGGCTACGTTCTCGCTAAATTGAACTTTTTGTCCAATTTATCCGCCACTTCGCCAATGCGTTTCCCGTTATGTGCCATTTTTGAATGACAATGCGAATAGATACAGACAAACAAATGAATTTACTTAGTGATAAGAACGTTGCAATAATTGGTGGTGGACCCGTTGGACTGACTATGGCAAAATTATTACAGCAAAACCGCGTGGACGTTACAGTTTACGAGAGAGACAAAGACCGAGATGCAAGGATTTTTGGTGGGACACTTGACCTGCACAGGGATTCGGGACAGGAAGCAATGAAAAGAGCGGGATTGTTACAAACTTATTATGACTTAGCTTTACCAATGGGTGTAAATATTGCTGATGAAAAGGGTAATATTTTAACCACAAAAAATGTAAAGCCCGAAAATCGGTTTGACAATCCTGAAATAAACAGAAATGACTTAAGAACTATCTTATTAAATAGCCTACAAAATGACACCGTCATTTGGGATAGAAAACTTGTTACGCTTGAACCTGATAAGGAGAAGTGGACACTAACTTTTGAAGATAAACCGAGTGAAACAGCAGATCTGGTTATTATTGCCAATGGTGGAATGTCTAAAGTAAGAAAATTTGTTACCGACACGGAAGTTGAAGAAACAGGTACTTTCAATATACAAGCCGATATTCATCATCCAGAGGTGAACTGTCCTGGATTTTTTCAGCTATGCAATGGAAACCGGCTAATGGCTGCTCATCAAGGTAATTTATTATTTGCGAATCCTAATAATAATGGTGCATTGCATTTTGGAATAAGTTTTAAAACATCTGATGAATGGAAAAGCAAGACTCTGGTAGATTTTCAAGACAGAAATAGTGTCGTTGATTTTCTCCTGAAAAAATTTTCCGATTGGGATGAACGCTACAAAGAACTGATTCGTGTGACATCATCTTTTGTAGGGTTAGCGACACGAATATTTCCCTTAGGTAAGTCTTGGAAAAGTAAGCGTCCATTACCCATAACGATGATTGGAGATGCTGCTCATTTGATGCCTCCTTTTGCAGGACAAGGCGTAAACAGCGGGTTGATGGATGCCTTGATATTGTCGGATAATCTGACCAATGGGAAATTTAACAGCATTGAAGAGGCTATTGAAAATTATGAACAGCAAATGTTTATCTATGGCAAAGAAGCACAAGAAGAATCAACTCAAAACGAAATTGAAATGTTTAAACCCGACTTTACGTTTCAGCAATTGTTAAATGTATAAAATGGAATAAAACGGCACATAACAAACAAATTGGCAATAGAGCCGGTGAAGTACTTCTATTGAACTTTTGTGCAATGTTGAAGATTAGTAATTCTATTCAACATTTGTGCTAAAAGTCGGCTCCATCGCCAATTTGCCAAACGTTAGTGGCAATGGCAGAACAACCGTACCCCTGAAATTAAACGGCTGAAAAATAACAACCTGACACAGAAAAAAATAATAAAAATCTACCACACAGGATTTTTTTGCAGTACAAAATTCAACCTTGCTTCAACACCTTTTTCCTTTTAAAATACAAAGCTACATAAGACAAAACCGCACAAACAAGTCCAATCCAAATCATAGCCCAAATTGCACCCGAACATTGGGACAACGTTCCTTCTTCAATAAGCAGAATTCGGAATGCCTGTAAGAAATGTGTAAGCGGAATCACGTTTGCAACAGCCACAACCCAATCGGGCATTTGCGAAAGCGGCCACGTAAATCCACTCAAAATAAAACTCGGAGTGGCTATTACCATCAATATTTCGGTTGCTTTGAGCTGACTCGGAATCAATATGCTTACCAATATCCCGATAAAACATACCGACAACACGAAAATTCCCGCTACAAAGGTCAAAGCACCTAGATTTTCATAAAACGGAATCCTGAACCAAAACGTAAACAGATAATACAAGAACCAAATACCGAAGCTCATTATCAGATACGGAATTATCTTAATTGCCATTATTTTGAGTAGGGATTTGTTTTCCGAAACCAAAGTTCTGAACGTTCCGTTTTCGTATTCCGAGGCAAACGACAAAGCCAAGCCTAACAGCAAAACCTGTTGCAAAACCGTAGCCAAAATGCCGGGCCACAAAAAGTACATATAGTTCGTGCTTCGGTTGTATTTTTTGATAAACGTGGTTTTGAACGGCTCATATTGCGACATTGCCACACTTTCAGGCATTCCTTGTTTTTTAAGAGCTTCAATCTGAACTCCCGCTTTAAGTGTTCCTAAACAAATCTGAATGGCAGTCGAAGCATAATTGGCTGTTAAAACATTCGAAGTATTTACAATGGTAAGCACTTCGGGATACTTTTTGGTCATAACCTGCTTTTCAAAATCTTTCGGAATAATCACAACTGCAGGAATGTTATCGTTTTCCGCTACAATTTTAGCTAAATCGTTCTGGTCATAACGGATAAAAGCCACGTTCAGAACCTCATTATCCTGCATCATTTCAATAGCTTTTCGGCTCATCTGACTTTGGTCTTCATCAACCACCACAACAGGCAAATCGGTAACTTTTCCTTTCTGGTAAACAAAGCCCAAAAGTATTCCGTACATAATCGGAGCCCCAATAAAAAGCAACCGAAGCACACTGTTATCCCAAAACAAACGGAATTCCCTTTTTATAAGCGAAAAAAAGTTTTTCATTTGATTTTTATTTTAACAGTTCTAAAGTAACCGTAGTTTTCGTAAACAAATCTTTGGTCTGACTGATATCAACCGGACTGATTTTTATCTCAAAAAGACTCTCCTGAATTTCGTAATCGGGATAAGCCGTTGCAATATTTGCATAAGCTCCCAAAGCCTTAACCGAAATTACTTTTCCCTTAACCTGACTTTTGTTATAGACTATATTGACAGTTACTTCCTGTCCTTTCTGAACCTTTGAAAGCTGGCTTTCGGGAATCGTAAAACGGAAATAAGTCGATTCCGAAATCGTTCCGCTAATCAAGGTATAACCGGGAAGCGCCAGCTCCCCTACTTTAAGCGTAATGGACTCTACCGTCATATCCTGTGGAGCAATGATATACCGCTCGGAATCCGCAACCGAAACCTCCTGCAAAGCTCCCAAAGCTCTTTCCTGTTGTCCAAAAGCCATTTTTTGCTGTTCGATTCTCGCTCCGTATTTCACGTCCGAAATTTCAGCCTGAACAGCCAGATACTGCGATTGAGCCCCCTGATATTTAGCGAAAGCCTCATCATACATCTGTTGAGAAACCAACGAATCTTTAAGCATATTTGACAATCGGTTAATGGATTTTTGAGCCAGTTCGTACTGTTCTTTCAATGCTTTTTGTTTGGCTTCTAGCTGTTTGAGCTGATTGTCCGTAGCTCCTTTCAAAGTCATATCATATTGGGCTTTTGCCGACTGAACCGCTCCTTCAGCCTGACTTTTTTTGGCATCGACTTCAGGAATGTCCAAAATAGCAAGCGTATCGCCTTTCCTTACAAAATCTCCTTCCTGAATACGGATTTCAATGATTTTTCCCGGAATTTTCGATACGATTCCGATTTGCTCCCTTTCGATTTTTCCCTGAATAACCTCGGCTTTCGGCTTACCACAACCGACAGCGGAAATCACTACAACTAATAATAAATATATCTTTTTCATCACTTTTAATAAGTTAGTTTAAAATAGTTTTGGTTAATTCTCCTGTTACGGAAAGTGTTTCTAAAGCGGACAGCCTTTGCTCTACTAAAATCTGAATTTTATTGGCTGATGCTTTAAACAAATCGTTCTCCGCTTCCAATCTTTCGGAAATGTTGATAAGCCCTTCCTGATATTGCCTTACAGCCATATTCAGATTGTTTGAAGCTACTTTTTCATGTTCCAGACCAATTTGGTATTTCTTATTCTGAACCCTGTAATCCGCCAGGTTATTTTCCAAAAGCAAAGCAAATTTCTCTTTCGCATCATCTAATTGATTTTGCACCTGTTCCGCATTTATCTTGGCTTCGTGGATTTTGTGCTTACGTTCAAATCCGCTGAAAATCTCCCACTTCATCGAAAGTCCTACCATCCAATTCGGACTCAACGTAAGTTCATTCATTCTTCCGTAAAGTCGGGAATTTACCATTGGAATTTCAGGTGTAATCATCGTAGCGTCAAAAAGGCTCGCATAAGTAACACCTCCGAATGCTCCCAAAACAGGAAGATAGCTCCCTTTTTCTTTCTTGACCATATAATCGGAAGCCTTCTTGAATGATTCCAAGGCTTTTAGCTCTTGTTTGTTTTCAACCGATAAATCTTCCGAAATCACATAAGGAACAAGTAAATATTCTACTTCTTTGATTTGGTTTTCGGAATATCCCGTGAGGTAATTTATTTTTTGGTAAAGGACTTTTCGTTTTCCTTCCATTTCTATCTTTTTGGATTGTAATTCGAGATTTGCCAATTTGATTTTGTCCCTGTCATACGGAATGGCAAGTCCTTCTTCGATAGCCCTTTCTACTCTTTTGGCTTCGGTAGCCAATCGTTTTTCGCTGTCAATCAGCAATTTTTCGACTTCGTTCAACAAGTGTACTTGGTCAAAGGAATGAATCACTTCTTTAATTAAACTTTCTTTTTCAGCCTCGGAAAGATAAGCCGTTCCGATTCGTTTTTGCTCCAAAGCCTTTGCTCCGTTTTCAATCTGAAAACCACTAAACAAAACCGTTTTTGCCATCAGGCTACCCATCAATAAGTTTCCGTAACTGTCAAACGATTGCTTTCCGTCAAAAACCGGCTGATTGATAACCGGAATGTTTCCTGTCGGTAAATCGAGCGTTATTTTCGTATCGAAATACATGTAATTTGCCGAACCTTCTACTTTCGGAATGTATTTGTTCCAAACACTTTTCTTTTCCGTACTGATTTTTTCCACTTCCAAATCTTTGTTTCGGATAGAAGCGTTTTTGTCGATTGCTTTCTGAATTGCTTCCTGCAAAGACGGGCTCACATCAATTTGAGCCTTTCCTTCAAAAGCCAAAAGGCAGGCAAGTATAGGCAGTAATTTTTTAATTCTCATTTTACCTCTAAATTTTGATATATTTTATGAAACACTTCTTTTACTGTCACTATATTTTCTACACTGATTCCTTTTATGGATTCTTCGACGGTAGCATTGACAAGATTCATAACTTTTTCCTGTATTTGCTTTCCTTTTTTTGTCAGAAAAATCAAATTAGACCTTCTGTCATTTACATCGGGTTTCCGGTCGACCAAACCGTCTTTTTCCATATTATCAATCAAACGGGTTACGCTTGGTCTGTCCCGAAAGCTCTTATCTGCCAAATACTGTTGCGAGCAACCGTCATTTTCCCACAAAACAGCCAAAATAGACCATTGTTCCTTGGTTAATTCTACTCCGTTCTGTCTGAAATTCTTATTCAAAACACGATTAAATGCCTGTGGTGTCCTGCCCGTAAGCAGATTGTAAAAATCCTGATATTCTAAAATTGATTGCATAACCAACTGTTGTTTATGCAACAAAAGTATAACAAATTTTTCAAACAAGACTGTTTTTTGAAAAAATTAACTTTTGGAGAAAAAGCAAAAATTTTTTTAGTCTTTTGATTTACAGATAAATGAATCAAACAAAGAGTAAACAAACAGCCACAGCCACTAACAAGGGTTTTGCAAGAGAGCGGGTTAAGTGCTAAATTCAACTTTTGTGCTTCTATTCCGCAAAAACCATTTTTTATTTGTTTGAAAAGTGTAAATTAGCAAATAAAAAAATGGTTTTGCTACGTTGGTGCTAAATTGAAAGTTTGTGCTTTCTAATCCTCTCCCTCGCAAAGCCCCGAACCGTTGGCGGTAATTTGAAGAAACAATTAACAACGAAAAACATTCAAGAAAATGAAGCTATAAGTAACTGTAAGATAGAATAAGAATTGAAATATCCTTTAATACGCAAAGTAGAAAGGGCGATTGTTAATATTAAAAAATTAGAAAATGACACAGTTACAAATGATTGACAAAACAAAGTCAATAGCTCAAAATGATAAAAATATTTCTGCCGTATTTATGTACGGGTCATTTACCAAAAATGAAGGGGACAAATATTCAGATATTGAATTCTACATCTTCTTGAAGGATAAAGAAAATTTTTCCGCTGAAAATTGGGTAAGCCAAATTCATCCTTTGGCATTATATTTTACCAACGAGTATGGAAGTGAAGTTGCCATTTTTGAAAATATGATAAGGGGGGAGTTTCATTTTTTGACAAACGACCAAATGGAAGTTATCAAATCGTGGGACGGTTTGGTAGAGTTTAGCGACTTTGACAAGATGATTTTAGTAGATAAAGAAGATTTATTGACTAACACGCTCAAAGAAATAAAAACTAAAGTACCTGATCGAACAACAAATGAAAATATCCTGTGGTTGAGCCAATCATTGTTGAATGTTTTACTTACAACAAGCAACTTAATTAAACGACAGGAATTTGCTCACGCTTACCAAAGCTTATCAAATGTTCAAAAATATTTACTTTGGTTAATAAGAATTGAAACATACCAAACCAAACATTGGGAAAGTCCAACAAAAAGCTTGGAAAAAGACATAGACCCAGATTGGTATTCGTTATTTCAGGAGACAACATCAGAATTAGATCCGACAGATATTAAAACAGCTTTCAAGAAGACATTAATATTGACTGAAAAACTTTTTGATAATCTTGGAGTTGAAGCAAAATTAAAGGGGGTATTAAGGAGAATTGAATAAAAAAAACTACCGCCAACATTGTATAAGCGTAATGCGGGCTGAACTGCTAAATTTGAGCATTTTTGCTCCTAAGAAACTTTGTGGTGGGCGGACAGTGAATTGCTCCGAAATCCCGCACTACGCTTATACTTGACCGTTGTGCGTCAGCTTATTCGAACATTGTGCATAAAACAAACTGAAAAATTAAGTTGTGATATTTGGAAACTTTTGTATCTTTGTTAAAAATTTACATAAAACAACTAAATGCAATTTTTTGAAACACGATTTTTAGAAGAAGCTGACAAGTTTATTTCTGAACTTGATGAAAAAACTGCTAGAAAACTGTTTTATAACATTGATTTAGCCCAACAAACAAACGACCCAAGACTTTTCAAAAAACTTAAAAATGACATTTGGGAGTTTAGAACACTTTATGCAGGACTTCAAATTCGACTTCTTGCATTTTGGGACAAAACAGACGGAAAAGAAACTTTAGTACTTGCAACGCACGGGTTTATAAAGAAAGTTAACAAAGTCCCAACAAAAGAAATTGACAAAGCGGTCAAAATTAGAGAAAAATATTTTAGTAATAAACAAAATAGCAAATAAAATGGCAAATAACGAAATGAAATCATACTCACTTGCCGAAATGAAAGATAAATATATCGGTAAAGTTGGAACAAAAGAACGTGACGAGTACGAATATGAACTACGAATGGATGTTTTAGGTAAAATGATTAAAACGGCTCGACAAGAACGAAATTTGACACAAGAACAATTAGGACAAATTGTTGGCGTTCAAAAATCTCAAATTTCCAAATTAGAAAGTAGTGCAAACAGTGCGACAATTGACACGATAATTAAAGTGTTTAAAGCATTGAAAGCCGAAATTAACTTTAATGTGAAACTTGAAGAACAACATATAAAACTAGTCTAAAACAAAGCCGAACGCACAACAAGGTATTGCCGCAAGCGGGGGATATTTGCATTTTAGAAAAATTTGTTTACCTTTGAAGTATGGTATTTTGGTTGAAGTTGGGTGCTAATAAGCCCCACCTTCGGCAATACCCGACCGTTGTGCGTCATCTTTGTGCGACAGAGGAAATAGAAAAAAACATACTAAAATGAAAAAAATATTTATACTTCTGAATCTAATTTTATTAGTAAATCTTAATGGATATTGTCAAACTAAAAGTTTAAAATCAAATGAAATTGTAAAACCTGAATTTAGAAATATATTAGATAGTTTAAAGGTAAAAGGAGCAATTCTAATTTATGATAACGACAAGAATACTTTTTACTCAAATGACTTTGATTGGGCTAAAAACGGAAAATTACCTGCATCAACATTCAAAATTCCAAATTCTATAATTGCTGTTGAATTAGGCATTATTGAAAATGATACAACTATTTTAAAATGGAATGGCGAGCAGAGAAAAATGGATATTTGGGAAAAAGATTTATCATTTAAAGATGCTTTTAGAATTTCCTGTGTTCCTTGCTATCAGGAAATTGCAAGGAAAATCGGAACAATTAAAATGAAAGAATATTTAGAAAAATTTGAGTATAAAAATATGATTTTTGACAGTTTAACGATTGACAATTTTTGGCTTGAAGGAAATTCAAAAATATCTCAAAAACAACAAATCGACTTTTTGAGGAAATTCTATTTTTCAAAATTTCCAATTTCTGATAGGACAATAAAGATTGTCAAAAATATTATGGAAATTGAGCGAACTGAAAATTACATTTTAAGCGGTAAGACTGGATTAAGTTCGATAGAAGAAAAATATAATGGTTGGTTTGTTGGTTATGTTGAAACAAAATCTAATGTTTATTTTTTTGCAACAAATGTAATTCCGACAGACGGATTGAATGTTGATGATTTTATTTCATCGAGAATTAATGTAACAAAAAATGCGTTAAAGCAAATGAATATAATGAAATGATAAATGCCACTAACATATGGTAGCCGATAATTGCCGGCTTTCGTGCCAACTTGATACTTTGGTGCTTTTAACGAACCGAAGTGCTAAATTGATACGAAAGTGCTGTAAATCCGGCAACTACGGCTACCATTTTTCGTTATGTGCCATTTTTGAATGACAATGCGAATAGATACAGACAAACAAATGAATTTACTTAGTGATAAGAACGTTGCAATAATTGGTGGTGGACCCGTTGGACTGACTATGGCAAAATTATTACAGCAAAACCGCGTGGACGTTACAGTTTACGAGAGAGACAAAGACCGAGATGCAAGGATTTTTGGTGGGACACTTGACCTGCACAGGGATTCGGGACAGGAAGCAATGAAAAGAGCGGGATTGTTACAAACTTATTATGACTTAGCTTTACCAATGGGTGTAAATATTGCTGATGAAAAGGGTAATATTTTAACCACAAAAAATGTAAAGCCCGAAAATCGGTTTGACAATCCTGAAATAAACAGAAATGACTTAAGAACTATCTTATTAAATAGCCTACAAAATGACACCGTCATTTGGGATAGAAAACTTGTTACGCTTGAACCTGATAAGGAGAAGTGGACACTAACTTTTGAAGATAAACCGAGTGAAACAGCAGATCTGGTTATTATTGCCAATGGTGGAATGTCTAAAGTAAGAAAATTTGTTACCGACACGGAAGTTGAAGAAACAGGTACTTTCAATATACAAGCCGATATTCATCAACCAGAGGTGAACTGCCCTGGATTTTTTCAGCTATGCAATGGAAACCGGCTAATGGCTGCTCATCAAGGTAATTTATTATTTGCGAATCCTAATAATAATGGTGCATTGCATTTTGGAATAAGTTTTAAAACACCTGATGAATGGAAAAGCAAGACTCTGGTAGATTTTCAAGACAGAAATAGTGTCGTTGATTTTCTCCTGAAAAAATTTTCCGATTGGGATGAACGCTACAAAGAACTGATTCGTGTGACATCATCTTTTGTAGGGTTAGCGACACGAATATTTCCCTTAGGTAAGTCTTGGAAAAGTAAGCGTCCATTACCCATAACGATGATTGGAGATGCTGCTCATTTGATGCCTCCTTTTGCAGGACAAGGCGTAAACAGCGGGTTGATGGATGCCTTGATATTGTCGGATAATCTGACCAATGGGAAATTTAACAGCATTGAAGAGGCTGTTAAAAATTATGAACAGCAAATGTTTATCTATGGCAAAGAAGCACAAGAAGAATCAACTCAAAACGAAATTGAAATGTTTAAACCCGACTTTACGTTTCAGCAATTGTTAAATGTATAAAATGGAATAAAACGGCACATAACAAACAAATTGGCAATAGAGCCAGTGAAGTACTTCTATTGAACTTTTGTGCAATGTTGAAGATTAGTAATTCTATTCAACATTTGTGCTAAAAGTCGGCTCCATCGCCAATTTGCCAGCCGTTAGCGGGCATTGTGAAAGATACCAGCATAACAGTTAAACATTGATAAATGAAAAAAAAACTACTTTGGATATTAATTTTAGGACTGATAATAATCAGTTGCAAACAAAGGAAAACAGAAATGAAAGAGAAAATAATTAAAACAAACGGCATTGAACTCTGTACGGAAAGTTTTGGAAATAAGAAAAATCCAGCAATCCTTTTGGTAGCAGGTGCAACCGTATCAATGCTGTATTGGGACACTGAATTTTGCCAACAATTATCTGAAAAAGGATTTTTTGTTATTCGTTACGACAACAGAGATGTAGGAAAATCCACTAATTATGAACCAGGTTCTACTCCATACGATATTGTTGACTTAACTAATGACGCTATTTCAATATTGGATGGCTACAAGATTGACAAAGCACATTTTGTGGGGATTTCTTTGGGCGGACTAATTTCTCAAATAGCATCAATAAAGTTTGCCGACAGAGTTAACTCCTTAACTCTTATGTCATCAGGCCCTTGGGGAGACTCAGACCCAACTATACCTGAAATGGACACGAGTATTTTAGATTTCCATAGTAAAGCAGGTACAGTCAATTGGACAAATGAAGACAGTGTGGTAAACTATTTAATTCAGGGTGCAGAATTAATGAGTGGCAAGAAACAATTTGACAAACAAAGAAGTGAAAAACTGATAAGAGCTGAGTTCAATAGAGCCAACAATTATATAAGTATGTTCAATCACGCTGCATTGCAAGGTGGTGAAGAATATTGGAACAGATTAAACGAAATCAAACAACCCACCTTAATTATCCACGGAACAGACGACAAAATTTGGCATTATAAGAATGCAGGTTTTTTACTAGAAAAAATAAAAGGTTCAAATCTAATCACCCTTGAAGGTACAGGACACGAATTACACGTTGATGATTGGAAATCAATTATTGATGGAATAGAAAAACACATAAATGACTGATAAACAAAAACAACGACCCGCTAACAATGTATATAAAAAATAGGCGAAACAGTAGTAAATTCAAGGCTTTTGGCTCGTATTATACTTTGTGCTTAACCGAAAATTTGGCACTTCGAAATCGCCTACTTTTCATATACTAACCGTTACCTGCAAGCTGAAAACAAAAATCCGTTTTAAGAGATGAATGAAATATTGATAAAAATATTACAAGAAAAATATCATATCGAAACGAACTTGATTTCTAAACTGCGAGGTGGTTGGGCTTCCTTAGCTTATAAAATTGAAAGTGGAAATGGAAAATTTTACTTTTTAAAAGTTTACGAAAAAAGTAGAAAATCGACATCTTATTTAACTGAACATATAGATATTTATCTTCCAATAGTGAATTGGATTGAGAATCAAACGTCACTTAACGGAAAAATAATTCGATTAGTTAAAACTCAATTCGGAAATTTAAAGTGCGAAGATGAAAATTATCTCTACATTTTGTTTGATTACATTGATGGAGAAACAGTTGCGGAACAGAATTTGACAGAAGAACAAGTCATACAATTAGCCGAAATTGTTAGTCAACTACATAATTTAAAAGATTTTCCTTTTGATGTTGAACAGATTTCTGAAACATTTGAGCTTTCGTTCATCTCTAAATTATTGGATTGGACGGAAAGAAAATTTGATGATTTAAAAGCTGATATCCAGGAGGTTTTAAAACCCAGTATTTTAACTATTAAAAATCAAGTGAATGAATGGAATAACTTGTCCGAATTTTTAAAAGGACAGAGTTTGAAGAATTGTTTATGTCATACAGATATCCATCATTGGAACATCATCTCTGACAAACAGCAATTGTATCTTATAGATTGGGAAGGGATAACGTTTGCACCACCCGAGGCAGATATATTCGGCTTTTACGAGCAACCATATTTCAATTCGTTTATGAAGAGATATTATGAACTCAATCCCGATTATCAAATAAACGAAAGTACATTACGCTATTATCAGATAAGCAGAAAACTTCAAGATATTTTTGAATTCATTGAACAACTACAATTTGATAAACTTAATTTGGAAGAATATGAAACCAATTTGAATTATTTAAGGAAAGAAGTTGATAAAATAGCAACCTAAAAATATATACATTTCAAAAAAAACAGCCAGCAGGTAACAAGGATTTTGCAAGAGAGCGGGTTAAGTGCTTCGTATGAAACTTTTTGCTAAATTTGTAGTTCGGTTCTTCGATAGAGCGTTTGTGCATAAAATCCGCTCCCTCGCAAAGCCCCGAACCGTTGGTGGCAAGGCTAAAAGACACAGCAAATGGACATCAGTAAAGACGTAAAAAATCAACTTGACAAATATTTTGGAAATTATACTACCACACAAATTTCAGGTGGTTCAACAAATGCTGAATTGTTCAGGGTTACGACAGATGAATCAAAGAGTTTTATTCTCAAAAAACAAATTTATAGTAACCATAATGTAAACCTCAAATACGATTATCAAAATTATTTATGGCTTGACGGAAAAATTCCAGTTCCTAAGATTATTTTTTATGAACAATTAAGCGACTTTGAATTGTTATGTATGACGGAACTGCAAGGAAAAACTCTTGAATATTATTTTGATAAAATAGAAACTGAAGAAATTATTAAGCAATATGCAATATCATTGAAAAAACTTCATTCTTTGAAAATTGACAATACTGCGTTGGTTCAACACCTTGACTTGAAAATTTCAAAAGCAAGATTTAATTTAGATAGTGGGTTAATTGATTTTACAGACTTACAACCCGAAAATCAAACTTACAGCCCCGAAGAACTATTTGTGAAATTATTAAGCATAAAGCCATCAGACTATGAATTAGTGTTTACACACGGAGATTACTGTTTTGACAACTTAATTTTTGACAATCATAACTTAAGTGGTTTTATAGACATTGGCAATGGAGGTATAACAGATAAATATCAAGATATTGCACTTGCTGTTAGAAACATACGAGATAATTTTAGACCAGAAATGGTTGACATATTTTACAAGGTATATGGACTTGATAAGCCAAACAAAAATAAAATAGAGTTTTATATATTATTAGACGAGTTCTTTTGAAAGAAGCCCAGCCACCAACATCGTATTGGCAATAGTGGGGCTGATAGTTATAAATTCAACATTTGTGCTTCTATCGGGCATTAGTGCAAATGTTGGGCTGACGTTTTTCAAATGCCCCACCATCGCCAATACGTAACCGTTATGCGGCAGCTTAAAAGACGACACCAAACCAGAAAAATCATCTTGACAACCACCCGACTTTGAACTACGAAGGATGAAATTTTTCAGGGACAACTTCCAGCATTTCCAAAAAACAGTTTACCCATTGACTTGGAGACAAACAAACAATTTGAGCATTAAGGTTTAAACCGAATTTTTCCGAAATTGACCTGACCTGACTTTTCCTGAAAATCGACTTTAAAGCTGTTTTTACAGATAAATCAGGTTTCTCTAACAGACAGGAAATAAATGCTAAGTATTTGGCTTTAAACTTAAAATCAAAAAATAACTGTTTTCTTTTAATGTTTAACAGGGCTGATTTGACAGTTGGCGGTGGAAAGAAACTTTCAGGACCTACCTCATAGACAAGTTTCAAATCAAAAAAAGTATGATAGAAAACGGTATATGGATTGTAAAGCTTCCTCGAAAATAACTTTTGTGTAGGTTCTAACTGAAGGACAATGGAACCTCCCAGAAAATTTCCAAGACTCTCAAACATCAGGATTTTGAAAATATCGGAAGTAATGCCATAAGGAATATTTGACACCACTTTGAAAGGAAATTTCGGAACTGCAAAATTCCTAAAATCACAACCGACAACTTGAACATTTCGGGCATCAGAAAATAATTTTCGTAAATGTTCAACCAAAGCTGTGTCGTTTTCAATAGCAACAACATTGTTGGCGATTTTTAATAAATGAACAGTAAGAAACCCCTTGCCTGCCCCAATATCTAAAACCGTATCCTGATTACTTATATTTGCTTGTCTTATTGCATCTTTTATTAGCACTTTATCAATAGTAAAGTGCTGACCCGTAAAACGAACGGGCAATTTCTTTTTTGTCATTAGTAACTTCTTACAGGTGAATACTTCTTGAGTTCAACTTATAAATGCAACTTTTTGGGTGCGGATAATAAGCAATAAAAACATTTATTTTTCAGAGAGGAAAGAGAGACAATGTCCCCCTTTCTCTCACTCTGAATGGATAAAGTTTGCTATCTTTGCTTTAATTGTCCGTCCAAAGAAAAAAAAGTTGCAGATGAGCAAACATATAACCGAGGAACAAAGGTATGCAATTTCTATGATGTTGCAAATACCGATGAGCAAAAAAGCAATAGCGGAAGCTATCGGAGTAGATAAAAGCACTGTTTACAGGGAGATAAAGCGCAATTGCGACGCCCGAAGTGGTAGCTATAGCATGGAGCTTGCCCAGCGAAAAGCAGACAGGCGCAAGCAGCAAAAACATCGCAAGGAAGTGCTTACACCGGCAATGAGAAAACGGATAATAAAGCTGTTGAAGAAAGGATTCAGCCCGGAGCAGATTGTCGGCAGGAGCCGCTTGGAGGGAATTGCGATGGTATCTCACGAAACGATATATCGCTGGATTTGGGAGGATAAGCGGCGGGGTGGCAAACTGCACAAATATCTTCGCAGACAAGGTCGCAGGTATGCCAAACGTGGTTCTAAAAATGCAGGGCGAGGATTTATCCCAGGCAGGGTGGATATTGATGAGCGTCCCGAGATAGTGGAACTGAAGGAGAGATTTGGTGATTTAGAGATAGATACAATTATTGGTAAGAACCACAAAGGTGCCATTCTTACCATTAACGACAGAGCAACAAGCAGGGTCTGGATACGCAAGTTGTCGGGAAAAGAAGCCATCCCGGTAGCTAAGATTGCAGTATGGGCACTGCGGAAAGTGAAAAACTTAATACACACAATTACGGCTGACAATGGAAAGGAGTTTGCAAAGCACGAGGAAATTGCGCAAAAATTGGAAATAAAATTCTATTTTTGCAAACCATACCACTCATGGGAACGTGGTGCCAATGAAAACACCAACGGGCTTATCAGGCAGTATATCCCAAAGGGTAAGGACTTTAGTGAAGTAACCAACAAACAGATTAAGTGGATTGAAAATAAACTCAATAATCGACCTCGTAAAAGACTTGGATACCTCACGCCAAACGAAAAATTTAAACAAATTATTAATCAGAATTCTGTTGCATTTGCAAGTTGAATTCAGCTAATACTTGAAGCAATAATTTTATGGGGGTAGTACGGTTTTATGGATGTGGAATCGCATAATTATCGCCCCCAAACTCCCTAATAATTAGGGTTGTTTAATTTTACAAAAACTTATTAAACAAAAATGAACTCCATTTAGTTAATAGACTTCAAAACATCTTTTTCAAAGAACTACGGTGCAAATATACAAAAATATTTCTTACAGTTAATAAATTTTGTAAAAATATTTTTATTTTAATTTTTCAATCGCTCTACAAATCTTATTTACCTTTCCTATATCTAGTGTATTCCAAAGGTTTTTGCCATCAATCCCTAACCATCTAAAAAATATCATAATCTGAGTATATATTCTCCTTGTATTTTGTGTATCTATTAGATTTGTATTATCTCCAAAACATATAGGTTCGTGATGTGCTATTCTATTTCTAAACTTATTAATCTCACTCAATTTACTATGAATATAAGACTGATTGTATTCTTTCCCTATGGATTTTTTAGGAAATATTTTTATTAATGTTAATCCCCCAGCCCTGTATTGATTCTTATCAAATAAATATGTCCATACCCCAAACTCCAATCTCGCAATATGTCTATGATGTGTATATTTTTTACCTAAATCTTTTTCGGCTTTTTCTATTATTTCTTTTGTTCTTCGAGTCTTAATATTATCAAAATTACCATTAGGACTAATAAATTTTTTCAACCAATTATCTCCATATTCCTCTGTGTAATGTTTGTCTATGGCGTTCCTCAATGCTATTTCAAAACAAGATATTACCATAAACATTTCTTGGGATAATTTTAGATTATATTTATACAATGTCTTTGCTCTCCTTTTATGTCCATTTGTCGCTATTAAGTATCTATTAATTCTCGGCTCCGAAAAAACATCTTGAAAAGTTGTAAATTTCATAGTATATTTTTGTTTTTAATTTTTTATTTATATATTTGCACCATATTATTCCCAGTGTTTCCCTGCTTTTGTAAAAAAGCATATCGCTGGGTTTCGTTTTTTATATTATCTTTTTTGCAAAAATACGAAATATATTATCCCTCAATCATAAAAATATTATTCAATACGAACGAATAAAAAAACAAATCCATCTATTAGAAGAAAAAATTGCCTTTTTAGAGCAACAACTTAAACATTATAAAAATGAAAACTATCTTTAATTTTGAAGCTAGTTTTCCAATATTTATCTAAGTAATATTATTTCCCTCTCATCTTCCACCCAAGTTCAAAATCATCTAGACTTTTGCTATCTTTCGGATTAAGTTTTCTCCATTCTCGCAGTATCATTAACTGCCTATTGACTTCTTGAACCTCTTCTCTTGGTAGTATTACTTGTCCATCTTCTTTCAACTCAATAATTACTTTTTCCTTTGTAGAAATGGATTTTTTATAAAAATTACTAGCCATTACACTCGTAACAGAAGCAATAATCAACGATACTCCCATTATTGCTAAAGGAATATACCTATACAACCTAAGAAAACGATTAAAATCGGTGATTTCCTTCATTTGAATCTTATCAATAGACACGGATATACTGGATTTCTCTGCTATTTCCTGTTTAAAATTTTCCAAAAAAGAAAGATACTTTTCATCCATTTCGGATGAAATCTTATCTAACTCTTGCTTAAATCTTTGTAACTCATTATCTACATCAATAGTTTCTCTCTTTCCTAAATATGCTACTTCCTTCTTTAATGCCGATGTTTCCAAATGGATATTTCGTAAATTTTCTGAAATATCTCCTAATATCACTTGGATAGGGTTCTGTGGTTTCTGTTCTTCCATTTTTTATGTCGATTTATTATTTTTTTATGCTTTTAATATTTTATTATTATGAAAAATCATCTTCTCATTCTAATAGTTCTCTCTTCATTAGCTTCTACATTCAAACGATTCAATTTCAAATGTTTATCTAAATCCAATATCTTTAATTTCCTATTGATTTCCGATAGTTTATACCCTTTTTTACTGATTTTTTCTATCTCACTTTCACTCCCATTATACCCCAGTTCTGAAATGGGAATAATCCTCGCTCCATTGAGCGAACCATCACTCTTGTAAGATAATTCTAAATGATAGTCTCTTTCCCTCATTTTTCTCTTTACTTTTTCCCAATCGTCACTCTCTCGGATACAGGAAAGAAGACTTTGCTCTATATTCTTTTTCTTCTCGGCAGAGATTTCTTGTGCAGTACGCCAACCTTTTTCTTTAGCAATTTTGGTGGCCACTTGACCTGAACGCTCCCCTATTTTATAATTTTCAATACTGCACACTCCTCGCATATTCACTCTACAAACTATCATATGTATATGAATATCATCTGTATTTCTATGGGCTATAGCATACCATTTGTTATCTGAATATCCCATCTTATCAGCATAGTTTTGAGCTAATTCTCTAAGCCCCTCTTCTGTGATAAAACTCCCTACTTCTTTGGAAGGACTAATTACATTTTCTATAAAGGGTTTTTCTAATCGGCTGCCTGTGTATAAAGCTGCGGTAGCTCGAAGTTCTTCATATCGCTCCTTCCAGTTTTCTCCTATCATATCGTTTTGAAAGAGAAATATAGAATCTTTTTCTTCAAGTTCTTTATACCTTGCTCCTGCTTTACTCCCTTTTACTGCTTTGGCTTTTGCTATCATTTTTAATTTTTAGTCACTTTTATGAAAAACTTTACTTTAAGTTCTTCTTGATAATAGAGGATACTTTCTTTATCTCATCGATAACTTCTCGCTTTTCTTCGACACTCCAAATTTTCTTTTGAAAATAATTGCCTATCCTTTTAAAGTGAATCTGAGCCTTGATTAATTCATTATTCCGAACGGGGTCTGGTAAGGGAATTTCTAACGCACTCCTTCGCAAAAACTCGGAAACGCTAAGTCCTACTTCCTTCGATTTTTGCTCTATTTTGAGATATTCATCTTCGCGTAAACGAAGATTTTTTTGAACATTACGAACCCCATTAGGAGCAGGACGACCGCCTAGCTTACCCCAATGTTTTCGCTTCTCGGCAAGTTCTCGTTTTTGCCTTTCTTCGGAGAACTTACGCTCGAAATCTTCTAAATCGGTATCGGAGATTTGGGACAAATCCCAATTAAAATCTATCATAAATTGAGCGGTTTTTTTGATTGTCAGCGACCTTAGGAGATGACCAAGAAGTTGGAAAATATACGAAATCTGTAATATGAAATATTAAGGTTTTGTATATCTTTGCTTACTTCTTGACCTAAAATAATTTCCATCTACTCATACAACGAAGTTTCTACTTATTTTATTGTGTAAAGTATAAAAATATATATTCATAGAATAATGACATTTATATTTTTTACCTAATCAAATTTAATAAATATTTTACATAAAAAGTATAGATTATAAATTGCTTAGTATATAAAAATAAAGTGTGCTTTTTGGGTATGGCTGTTTTTTAAAAAAAACGCTTATAGTTAAGTTATATAACTTAACATACTTTATATACTACAATTAAATTTTAGATCCATTTCTTGGACTTTTTGTTTTTGTTTATTAACCTTGTTTTTCTTTTAAATATAAAAACTTTTAAATTCTTTTTAATATACTTTTAAGGAGTCTTTCAAAATACTGAAATATAAATTTTTATGCTATTTTTAGGGGGAGTGGAATTCCGAAAGTGAGGGGAGTGGAATTCCGAAAGTGAGGGGAGTGGAATTCCGAAAAACAGCCTTTTTTAGGGGGAGTGGAATTCCGAAAGTTATATGTAAAAATACTCTCCTTCACGATAAGGGGAGTGGAATTCCGAAAAATCACTCTATTCAGGGGAGTGGAATTCCGAAATAAATTTTGAAAACACCCGTTTTTTAACATTTCTTTAACAAAAGAGAGTGGAATTCCGAAAGTGAGGGGAGTGGAATTCCGAAATGAGGGGAGTGGAATTCCGAAATTATATAATTCTAGGATAGCCATTGGGTAATACTTCTCCTGTTTTACTCTTTCTATATACAAGGATAATATATTCCTGAAAAATTTTCAGAAACTCCTGCCCTTTATATCCATCTGATTTCCTCCCTTGTTTTCTATTATCACTCACAAAATTCTTATATGCATTTTCTACCCATTCTCGGTTATTATAATTACTTTTATAGTGGTATTCTAAACTTTCTATTTCTTCATCGGTAAGCTGGTGTCTTCTTTTAAAATATCTCAGCCTTTGGCGTACTAAAATACTATCTTGTGTCTCCTCTGTAATGGTTTCATCGGATATTTTTTTAGTAGCATATGGCTTTATGTGAATTTTATCTCCTGAAATGCTATAATTAAAAGAAATCATACTAAACTTATCCAAATTTTGTCTCACAGATTTTAAAAATTTACCACAAAAATCTTTTGCCGTAGAATAATTTACACCAAATTTTTCATTAAATGTACTTAGCTTTAATGTTGTCCCTTCATAAGGGATTTTTGCGAGCCAAATGGCAAAAATGATATGTTTGTTATTTTTTACATTATATACCAAATTGTATAATGTAGAATTATATTCAGGGATAACTATCAATTTTTTCAGCCAATAGCTACTGATTAAAAAAGATGTATATCCTCTCTCGTCATAAGTAGGAGCTGTTATAAGCCCTCCATAAGTTTTTATTTCCTTTCCTTTGGAATTAGTAGAAGTATACCAACCCATTTTAAATTTCGTGAGAAATTCAATAGCTTGAATAACCTGCTTAGAACTTCCGCTAGGAGAAATAAGAGAGTTTTTGATTTTCATTGAAGCAAAAGTATTATGCTCGGTTTCAAATTCATCTTCAAAAAGTGAAAGCTGTTGTGGTTTATCTTGTGGGCGTAATTGTTCGTTTCGTAAATCTGCCACAATATTGAAAATAGTCCTTAGGGCGTTGATAGGAATATCCACCGCCTTATTTCCTTCAAATAAAAACTCATCTACAAAACTATTCCCAAAACGAATAATTTCGGCTTTTGAAAGATTTTTAAACTCTTTTCTAATGATTTTTCTTGTGTCTATTTTACTCATAAACCTTTTTTCTATATATTTGCATTGCAAGAAATGGAAGTTATTCTTCAAAAGGCCTTTTATTTTCTTCTATGAAAATATTAGGCTTTTTTATGGAAAATTAAGCTTTGGAAACTCTTCTGCTCTTCCTTCAATTTCTTTAATTTGTTTGTCAAAAAGAATCTTACCTAAACGAATATCCTCTTTATCCAGTTGATGATGATTTGTAAGATAATATTGATATAAATCTTCTCTGCCTTTCTCTATCATTTTTTCTAGTATTTTTTGAGGGATAACGATATGATTTTCGGCTACATTTTCTATTTGAGATTTTGCAATGAAAAGATTTCTTACAATATCATACCCATTTCTGATGTAGGTAATTGGGATAAAATATCCCGTACCTCTCTCATTACAAATGGGTTTTAAATACAATCTTATCAATT
This sequence comes from Riemerella anatipestifer, assembly GCF_009670965.2. NCBI lineage: Bacteria > Pseudomonadati > Bacteroidota > Flavobacteriia > Flavobacteriales > Weeksellaceae > Riemerella > Riemerella anatipestifer. The sequence continues at coordinate 24,981 of NZ_CP073240.1, forward strand.
CGATTTTTCTTGACTCTAAGGAGTTTCTATAATATCCAACAATTTCCTTTGTGGATTTTCTTCTCACTTTATAATAAAGCCATCTCTGTTCTCCTGAGAATTTTTCATTCAAAAACCTATGGAACTTATACAATCCTGTATTGATATTATGATAAACCACCACTTGTCCAGTGCTGAGTTTTACCGCTGCTTCATAAGTTTTTGTTGTCATCGTTCTTATTTATTTTATATAAAGTATATTATTTTATTTAATTCATATAAATAATAAAATTATATAAACTATAAATTTTACCATACTATATATACTTGTTATAAAAGCATTAATTATTTGAAATACTATACTTTATATAATATTTATAATTCAAAACTTGTCTTTATATTTTTCTTTTAAACCATTGACCAATTCAGAGAAAAGCTCCATTTGAGAATACTCCAAATTTCCCTTACCAAATATCGTATTAAAGTGATAATTCTTCAAATACTCCACCTGTGGTTCTGAAAGATAAGTAGAGGTCACTTTTACATCATTGGGACTATCTCTTCGCCCTGGTCTGTATCTTATGTTTGTTTTTCTTGGTTTTATTTCTCCGTGTTTTTCCATAAGTAATTGAACAGCCTCACTAATGGCTTTGGAATTATTATACTCCAAATTTTCATTCTTCACTATTTCATATTTTACCAACTCCTTCAGCCATTCCCAGTCCTTTACATAAATTCTAAAACCATACTTTATCATTTTTATTTTCTCAATATTTGGAGTGTCCAAAATATCAAGCTGAAAAACATTTTCCATATTTTATTTTTCTATTTTGTTTAAAATCTCTTTTACTAAATTTTTATAATCCTCACTTGCCCTTGAATTCGGTGCCACTTGAAAAATGGTTTTTCCTTCTTTTTTAGCATATTCTACATTGACATCTTGACGGATAAAAGTCTCCAAAAAATATTGCTCCGCCTGCTTTTTTGCCAAGTCGCTATATTCTTTAAAATTTTTAGTGTTGGTCAAAACCCTATTAAAGAAAAAACCTAAAAATTTCAGTTTAGGATTATGATTATCTATAATTCTTTTTACCGATGGCAGAAGCTCATTAATTCCTTCAATGGAATATTCTTCGGCCTCAATAGGGGAGAGAATATAATCCGATGCACATAATGCGATTTCTCCCAAGCCAATTTTACCGCTGAGTGGGCGAGGAGGACAATCAATAATAATAAAATCCAGCGTCATCTTAGAAGCCAAAATATCTATCATCTCTTTTAGGTCAAACCTCTTATATATACTTTCCTCTATGTTTCTATCTCCCGCAAGAATAAGCAAATTTTCACCCTTTTGAGTCAATCTAAAATTTCCTGTTTTCTCAATAAAATTTTTAACCGTATAGGGAAAATCTTTTGAGATTTTATACCCAAGAGACAAATTTCGTTGGGCATCAAAATCTATAATCAGAGTTCGTTTACCCATTTCACTAAAAGTAGCCCCCAAGTGAATAGATGTTGTAGTTTTTCCTACCCCTCCTTTTTCCGTAATAACCGAAATTACTTTCATAAAAGTTATATATTTTACACAGGGCAAATATAATAATTATTTACAACATATAAAATAATATACTACAAATATTACTTTTAACACAAAAACTATTTCTAATTATTTGAAAATAAATTTTGCTATTAAAAAATATGGTTTACTTTTGTTATCATTATAGATAATCACCTGAAATGCAGAAGCTATACTTACTATTAGGGATACTGCCCACATTATATTTTGCTCAATACAATGATAATTTATCCTACGGAGGGTAATGTTTCAAAGTTAGTGATGGGCAAAAACTAAATTATAAACTTTTGATTATCAAAATAAATAATCATAAAATCATTTCTAAAAGAATAGGGATATCCTATTCTTTTAGTATTTTTATGACCCAAAATAAGGCTTAAAATATGGAGTTTCAAACCTTGTGTTTCAGAGTTAGTGATGTGGGTATTTGTCCGCATTGCCACTCTAAAAACATCATTAAAAACGGACATACCAAGACCCAAAAACAACAATATCTATGTAAAAATTGTCACAAAAGATTTTTAGATTTCTATACCTACCAAGCCTATTTGCCTCGTATTAATCAGAAAATTGTTCAACTCACCAAAGAGGGTTTAGGCATTCGTTCTATTTCAAGGGTGCTAAAAATTTCCACCACCACAATTCTAAAAAGACTGATTATCATTGCTAAAAACATTAAAAATCCAATAATTTCCTTTAACAAAACCTATGAAGTAGATGAAATGCGTTTTTTCAGCAAAAGTAAGAACAGGCTGTTTTGGCTGGTCTATGCGTTGGAAAGAAAAAGTAAAAATGTAGTGAGTTTCCAAATCGGAAGGCGAACTACAAACACTTTACAATCTGTTATCAAAACTCTGATGTATTCTAATCCGAAGAGGATTTATACAGATAAATTAAAACACTATAAATATCTTATTTCAAGCAAAATACACTCTACTAAACGATATCAAACCAATCATATTGAAAGGAACAATTTAACCATCAGAACCCACCTCAAAAGATTCCAAAGAAAAGGTTTAGGTTTTTCTAAAAGTTTAATCATCACTTCCGCGATATTGCGGATTTATTTTTGGGGTTAGTATCTCCAAAAAACCGACATTTTTCGGAACTAAAATAACAGCACGGATTTTAAATTAAAATCCGTGCTTTTTATCGTTTCTTTTAGTAGTTTTGTATATTCTAATTTTTGGTAACTTATATTTTATAAAATAATGATTTTCGGTTATGCAAGGGTTTCTACTTCGGAGCAGAATATTCAGACACAGGTAGATTTACTCCAAAACTTTGGTTGCGAAAAAATCTATACCGATGTTGCCAGTGGCGTTCGTGAGGACAGAAAAGGGCTTAATGAAATGCTTTCATTCCTCCGTGAAGGCGATATAGTCGTAGTCTACAAAACCGACAGAATTTTCCGTTCCCTTAAAAATATGGTAGAGCTCATTGATGTATTTAACCAAAAAGGCGTATTGTTCAAGAGTATTTCTGAACCTGCTTTTGATACCACTTCCGCAAATGGAAAATTCATTATTCAAATTTTTGGGGCAGTAGCGGAATTTGAACGAAATCTCATTTCCGAGAGGACTAAAATTGGCTTGGAGGGAGCGAGGCGAAGAAATAAGCACTTGGGCAGACCCAAAGGCGTTGCCAAAGAAACTTTGGAAAAATATCAATTTGCCTTACACCTTTATGAGAATAAAAATATTCCGATTGATAAGGCGTGTAAACAAGCTGGGATTAGTAAAACCACTTTTTATAGGGTAGAGAAGGATAAGTAATTAGTAAAAAGATTAATTGTATTATTAACTATTTAAAATAAATGATAGAACTCCGCAGAAAAAGACAGCAAAAAAGAAGAAAAGGAATTAGTAAAATATTGATCACATTTGGTTGGAAATGCAACCAAATAGAGATTTCTCTATTCTCTTATAGCAAGAACACTATCTATAAAAATTACTATTTTGACTACATCCCAGAACTCCACGAACATCTGCTATATCAAAAAGGAACAATGAAGGAAAAACGCAGAGTATTCAGTGATGAGATTGATTATATCCTTAATTATCCAAGAACACCTGTAAATAATGACTATGATTTTAATTATGAAAAGTATAGCCCTTAAGAGGCTATATTTTTCATTTTATTATCATTTACCCTATCTATATTTTCTTTATATCTTGTATATGGTTTAGGGCTTTCTTGTGGTAATAATTTCTCAAATTCTACTTTATCAAGTATTGTTTTAGGAGCAATCATTCTACTTGGATTAAGTTGAATTCCTGTCGCTATTTGCTTTCCTCCATATTTTGTTTTTCTCCAATTTATTCTGAATTTACTTTGATGAATGATTTCCAAAATATGTGCTATTTTATCTCCAAAATCAACTTGTGAAGAAAATGTCAAATCATCTATAAATCTTGTGTATTTTATATTATTTTTCTCGCAAAATTCTATCAACTTATAATCTGTTTCAAGAAAAACAAGATTAGCAATGTAAGTACTCGTTCTTATTCCTTGTGGAACTTCCCCTTTCCAAGTTGAAAACCTTGTTATATAATGTGTAGTTAATTTATTAAACATTAACAAAGTTTCATACACTCTCCCTACTTTAATTGAAGGAAAAAAGTTCTCTAAATCAGTAGTGAAAATATACCTATTTCCTTTGTGAAACCTAGCATTAGTAATATTACTTTCGCCTTTAACTCCTCCTTTAATATTATTTGGTAATTTTATATGTTTTAATATTCTATTCGAAATTCTGCCTTGTATGTCTTTTATAATTCCTTTGGATTCTCTTACTATTCTCGATTTTATATTACCATTTTTATCTTTCTTTGGCAATCCTGTTTCTTTATCTAATTTTACTTTGCTCCACTCCCTATAATAACCATCAAGATTTTCTACCAATTTATCTAAATCTTTTTGAGATTTTCTGATAATGGTTGGTAAGTGTATTTTATCTATCTTTGGTAAAGAACTCATTGATTAAAGATTTTACAGAGGGATTAACAATTTCAAAGGCTTTGCGTTTTTCTTGGGGAATATCTTCTTCATTCAAAGACAGAAAAAATAATATTGGCAAAGGAATATCCAAATTTTTACTAATATCTTTTAGAGTTGATAAGTTAGGTTCTTTTTGATTATTTTCTATCTGAGAAAGATAGGTTTGGGTTATTCCGCAACTTTGGGCAAACTCCGTTTGGTTTTGCCCCTTGCGTTTTCTAATATTTTTTATAATTGAGCCTAAATCCATAATGAAAAAAAAATTTAAAGTGGGCTCGGATTAATAAATAACTGACTTCCATATTCTACACAATTAAGAATTGATTAATTAAATCCACAATACCCGCCACTTCCAGCTGATAGTGTTTGTTAGTCAGTCCTTTTTTTCTTCGTAAATCATTCAGCTTTGCAATCGCATCACTTAATAAACTTACTTCGTTTTCCGAAAGAGAACATTGGCTCTTTGAGATGGTTTCTAACGCATTAATTAAACCATCGATGTTTTGTTGTCTTTGTAATCGACTCATAAAAATATTAAATTTAATTATAGGGCAATATTACCCTGCTTCAATCTAATACAGCCTATAACTAAATGCGTAAACAATGTTCTCATTCACCACTTCAAAATTCCTGCTTCTAATTAAAAGTATAATAACTTGAGTTCAACTTATAAATGCAACTTTTTGGGTGCGGATAATAAGCAATAAAAACATTTATTTTTCAGAGAGGAAAGAGAGACAATGTCCCCCTTTCTCTCACTCTGAATGGATAAAGTTTGCTATCTTTGCTTTAATTGTCCGTCCAAAGAAAAAAAAGTTGCAGATGAGCAAACATATAACCGAGGAACAAAGGTATGCAATTTCTATGATGTTGCAAATACCGATGAGCAAAAAAGCAATAGCGGAAGCTATCGGAGTAGATAAAAGCACTGTTTACAGGGAGATAAAGCGCAATTGCGACGCCCGAAGTGGTAGCTATAGCATGGAGCTTGCCCAGCGAAAAGCAGACAGGCGCAAGCAGCAAAAACATCGCAAGGAAGTGCTTACACCGGCAATGAGAAAACGGATAATAAAGCTGTTGAAGAAAGGATTCAGCCCGGAGCAGATTGTCGGCAGGAGCCGCTTGGAGGGAATTGCGATGGTATCTCACGAAACGATATATCGCTGGATTTGGGAGGATAAGCGGCGGGGTGGCAAACTGCACAAATATCTTCGCAGACAAGGTCGCAGGTATGCCAAACGTGGTTCTAAAAATGCAGGGCGAGGATTTATCCCAGGCAGGGTGGATATTGATGAGCGTCCCGAGATAGTGGAACTGAAGGAGAGATTTGGTGATTTAGAGATAGATACAATTATTGGTAAGAACCACAAAGGTGCCATTCTTACCATTAACGACAGAGCAACAAGCAGGGTCTGGATACGCAAGTTGTCGGGAAAAGAAGCCATCCCGGTAGCTAAGATTGCAGTATGGGCACTGCGGAAAGTGAAAAACTTAATACACACAATTACGGCTGACAATGGAAAGGAGTTTGCAAAGCACGAGGAAATTGCGCAAAAATTGGAAATAAAATTCTATTTTTGCAAACCATACCACTCATGGGAACGTGGTGCCAATGAAAACACCAACGGGCTTATCAGGCAGTATATCCCAAAGGGTAAGGACTTTAGTGAAGTAACCAACAAACAGATTAAGTGGATTGAAAATAAACTCAATAATCGACCTCGTAAAAGACTTGGATACCTCACGCCAAACGAAAAATTTAAACAAATTATTAATCAGAATTCTGTTGCATTTGCAAGTTGAATTCAGCATTTATATCTTTGCTTTATGGAAACAAAAGAAAAAATAGTAACCGAAGCCACCACACGCCCCGCGTGGGCCTATACGCTGCCGGCAGCACTGCTGCTGATGGCTCCTTTCGACATCCTCGCTTCACTGGCGATGGATATTTATCTCCCTGTCGTTCCAGCGATGCCCGGCATCCTGAACACGACGCCCGCTATGATCCAACTCACGTTGAGCCTCTATATGGTGATGCTCGGCGTGGGCCAGGTGATTTTTGGTCCGCTCTCAGACAGAATCGGGCGACGGCCAATTCTACTTGCGGGCGCAACGGCTTTCGTCATTGCGTCTCTGGGAGCAGCTTGGTCTTCAACTGCACCGGCCTTTGTCGCTTTCCGTCTACTTCAAGCAGTGGGCGCGTCGGCCATGCTGGTGGCGACGTTCGCGACGGTTCGCGACGTTTATGCCAACCGTCCTGAGGGTGTCGTCATCTACGGCCTTTTCAGTTCGATACTGGCGTTCGTGCCTGCGCTCGGCCCTATCGCCGGAGCATTGATCGGCGAGTTCTTGGGATGGCAGGCGATATTCATTACTTTGGCTATACTGGCGATGCTCGCACTCCTAAATGCGGGTTTCAGGTGGCACGAAACCCGCCCTCTGGATCAAGTCAAGACGCGCCGATCTGTCTTGACGATCTTCGCGAGTCCGGCTTTTTGGGTTTACACTGTCGGCTTTAGCGCCGGTATGGGCACCTACTTCGTCTTCTTCTCGACGGCTCCCCGTGTGCTCATAGGCCAAGCGGAATATTCCGAGATCGGATTCAGCTTTGCCTTCGCCACTGTCGCGCTTGTAATGATCGTGACAACCCGTTTCGCGAAGTCCTTTGTCGCCAGATGGGGCATCGCAGGATGCGTGGCGCGTGGGATGGCGTTGCTTGTTTGCGGAGCGGTCCTGTTGGGGATCGGCGAACTTTACGGCTCGCCGTCATTCCTCACCTTCATCCTACCGATGTGGGTTGTCGCGGTCGGTATTGTCTTCACGGTGTCCGTTACCGCGAACGGCGCTTTGGCAGAGTTCGACGACATCGCGGGATCAGCGGTCGCGTTCTACTTCTGCGTTCAAAGCCTGATAGTCAGCATTGTCGGGACATTGGCGGTGGCACTTTTAAACGGTGACACAGCGTGGCCCGTGATCTGTTACGCCACGGCGATGGCGGTACTGGTTTCGTTGGGGCTGGTGCTCCTTCGGCTCCGTGGGGCTGCCACCGAGAAGTCGCCAGTCGTCTAACCGACGACTGGTAGCAGGCCCGCTCCGATGCGGCGCACTAACCATCGAAACCTCGTGAATGTCGGTATCCTGTCTGGCAGGATACCGCTCATTTCCCTTGTTCAGTTCATCGCCGTCGCCGAGCATCTGAATTTTCGGCATGCGGCCAAGGCACTTGGTATCAGCCAGTCGAGCGTCAGCGCGCGTGTGAAAGCGCTGGAGGATAACCTTGGTGTCCTGCTATTTGAGCGCCATGCGCGGGGCGTTCGGCTAACAGACGCAGGCAGGCACTTCATGGAGCGTGTCACGGCGGGTGTCGATCAACTCGATCACGCAGTGAAGACCGCGGAGTGACGGGCACTGGCTGGCAATGTCTAGCAACGGCAGGCATTTCGGCTGAGGGTAAAAGAACTTTCCGCTAAGCGATAGACTGTATGTAAACACAGTATTGCAAGGACGCGGAACATGCCTCATGTGGCGGCCAGGACGGCCAGCCGGGATCGGGATACTGGTCGTTACCAGAGCCACCGACCCGAGCAAACCCTTCTCTATCAGATCGTTGACGAGTATTACCCGGCATTCGCTGCGCTTATGGCAGAGCAGGGAAAGGAATTGCCGGGCTATGTGCAACGGGAATTTGAAGAATTTCTCCAATGCGGGCGGCTGGAGCATGGCTTTCTACGGGTTCGCTGCGAGTCTTGCCACGCCGAGCACCTGGTCGCTTTCAGCTGTAAGCGTCGCGGTTTCTGCCCGAGCTGTGGGGCGCGGCGGATGGCCGAAAGTGCCGCCTTGCTGGTTGATGAAGTACTGCCTGAACAACCCATGCGTCAGTGGGTGTTGAGCTTCCCGTTTCAGCTGCGTTTCCTGTTTGCCAGCCGGCCCGAGATCATGGGGTGGGTGCTGGGCATCGTTTACCGCGTCATTGCCACGCACCTGGTCAAGAAAGCGGGCCATACCCACCAAGTGGCCAAGACGGGCGCGGTCACCCTGATCCAGCGTTTTGGATCGGCGCTCAATCTGAATGTTCACTTCCACATGCTGTTTCTCGACGGTGTGTATGTCGAGCAATCCCACGGCTCAGCGCGTTTCCGCTGGGTCAAGGCGCCGACCAGCCCAGAGCTCACCCAGCTGACGCACACCATCGCCCACCGGGTGGGTCGCTATCTGGAACGGCAAGGCCTGCTGGAACGGGATGTCGAAAACAGCTATCTGGCCTCGGATGCGGTGGATGACGACCCGATGACACCCCTGCTGGGGCACTCGATCACTTACCGTATCGCTGTCGGTTCACAGGCGGGGCGAAAGGTGTTCACTTTGCAAACTCTGCCGACCAGTGGTGATCCGTTCGGTGACGGGATTGGCAAGGTAGCCGGGTCCAGCCTGCACGCCGGCGTGGCGGCCAGGGCCGATGAACGCAAGAAGCTCGAACGGCTGTGCCGGTACATCAGCCGCCCGGCGGTATCCGAGAAGCGGCTGTCGTTAACACGAGGCGGCAACGTGCGCTACCAGCTCAAGACGCCGTACCGGGACGGCACCACGCACGTCATTTTCGAACCATTGGATTTCATTGCAAGGCTGGCCGCCCTGGTACCGAAGCCCAGAGTCAACCTAACCCGCTTCCACGGGGTGTTCGCACCCAACAGTCGGCACCGGGCGTTGGTCACGCCGGCAAAACGGGGCAGGGGCAACAAGGTCAGGGTGGCTGATGAACCGGCAACACCAGCACAACGGCGAGCGTCGATGACATGGGCGCAACGGCTCAAGCGTGTTTTCAATATCGACATCGAGACCTGCAGCGGCTGCGGCGGCGCCATGAAAGTCATCGCCTGCATTGAAGACCCTATAGTGATCAAGCAGATCCTTGATCACCTGAAGCACAAAGCCGAAACCAGCGGGACCAGGGCGTTACCCGAAAGCCGGGCGCCACCGGCTGAGCTGCTCCTGGGTCTGTTTGACTGACGAGCCTGAAGGCCAACGATACCAATCAAAATGCTGCGTTCACAGCGCCGCGGCAGGGATCCGCCGTGCTGGTTGTCGGAAAAGGAGCCGCTAGTGGGAAAGAGGAGGGTAAATTTTCAGCGTTGCTGGCTCCCCGTCAGCCGGATTGGGTTGCATCGCAGGGGTGTCGAAAGAGTCAACTGCGGTCCAAAGCTGTTGGACTTGGGTGAAAAGGGCGTTTATTCTTCCTATACGTGATAATAACAGGCGGTTCGGAAGCGCCTATTAACGAAAGTGCCGTTGGTGGTTTCAACGCGTCAAAAGCATTGTCAACCTTAAATGAAAATCCGCAAATGGCATCACGTCCTTTTGACATCAACAGAGACGGTTTTGTTATGGGCGAGGGAGCAGGTGCAATTATTTTGGAAAACTATGAACACGCTATAAAACGAAATGCTCCGATTATTGCCGAGATTGCTGGCGGTGGCATGGCTTCAGACGCATATCATTTAACAGGTACGCACCCAGAGGGAGAAGGGGCATATTTAGGTATGGTTTTAGCATTGGAAGACGCAAATATTTCCGCCAATGAAATAGATTATCTGAACACACACGCTACATCAACACCACAAGGCGATATGAGCGAATTAAAAGCAATAGCAAGACTTTTCGGCAGACAAGGCAAATTAAATATTAGTGCGACAAAATCAATGACAGGACATCTGTTAGGTGCTGCGGGGGCTATCGAAGCAATCGCTTGTATTAAAGCTGTTCAGAATAACATTGTTCCGCCAACAATCAATTCGGTAGATATTGAACCTGAATATAGGGATATATTTAACTTGACGTTACACCAATCACAACAACGGCAAGTGAATTACGCAATGAGTAATACTTTTGGTTTTGGCGGACACATTGCCACAAGTATTTTTAAAAAATATGCTGAATAGAGAGTAGGTGCTAACTTCGGTTTGCTCGTGTTGGCGCTAAATCGAAAGTTCAAGTATCCCAACATGTTCCTTCGTATAGAAGTTAAAAGTTGGCAATTATCGTAGAACAACCTACAGACAACACCAATATGTAACCGATAAATAATTACAAAATATGACCGACAGAGTAAACATCATCAATAACTACATCGATGGATACAACCAATTTGATATCAAAAAAATGGTTGCAGACCTTGACGATAATATTGTTTTTGAAAACATTCAAAATAATGATATAAGGTTATCGCTGAAAGGGTTAACAGCGTTTAAACAACAGGCAGAAACAGCAAAAACATACTTTGCAAAGAGAACACAGACCGTTAAATCGTTTAAGCATTTTGACAACAACACGGAAGTAGAAATTGCTTATAAAGCAATTTTAGCAATGGACTTTCCGAACGGCTTAAAAAAAGGGCAAAAGCTAAAGTTATCAGGAAAATCCGTGTTTGAATTTAAAAAAAACAAAGTGATTAAATTGACAGACATTAGTTGACATTAAAACCAGCGAACAAGAATATGACTTTATTAAAACATAAAAAAATTACAATAATTGGTGCCGGGCCTGTTGGATTAACAATGGCGAGATTGTTACAGCAAAACGGCGTGGACATTACAGTTTACGAGAGAGACAAAGACCAAGATGCAAGGATTTTTGGTGGGACACTTGATCTGCACAGGGATTCGGGACAGGAAGCAATGAAAAGAGCGGGATTGTTACAAACTTATTATGACTTAGCTTTACCAATGGGTGTAAATATTGTTGATGAAAAGGGCAATATTTTAACCACAAAAAATGTAAGACCCGAAAATCGTTTTGACAATCCTGAAATAAACAGAAATGACTTAAGGACTATCCTATTAAATAGTTTACAAAATGATACCGTCATTTGGGATAGAAAACTTGTTACCCTTGAACCTGATAAGGAGAAGTGGATACTAACTTTTGAGGATAAATCGAGTGAAACAGCAGATCTGGTTATTATTGCCAATGGTGGAATGTCTAAAGTAAGAAAATTTGTTACCGACACGGAAGTTGAAGAAACAGGTACTTTCAATATACAAGCCGATATTCATCAACCGGAGGTGAACTGTCCTGGATTTTTTCAGCTTTGCAATGGAAACCGGCTAATGGCTGCTCATCAAGGTAATTTATTATTTGCGAATCCTAATAATAATGGTGCATTGCATTTTGGAATAAGTTTTAAAACACCTGATGAATGGAAAAGCAAAACGCGGGTAGATTTTCAAGACAGAAATAGTGTCGTTGATTTTCTCCTGAAAAAATTTTCCGATTGGGACGAACGCTACAAAGAACTGATTCGTTTGACATCATCTTTTGTAGGGTTAGCGACACGAATATTTCCCTTAGATAAGTCTTGGAAAAGTAAGCGTCCATTACCCATAACGATGATTGGAGATGCTGCTCATTTGATGCCTCCTTTTGCAGGACAAGGCGTAAACAGTGGGTTGATGGATGCCTTGATATTGTCGGATAATCTGACCAATGGGAAATTTAACAGCATTGAAGAGGCTATTGAAAATTATGAACAGCAAATGTTTATCTATGGCAAAGAAGCACAAGAAGAATCAACTCAAAACGAAATTGAAATGTTTAAACCCGACTTTACGTTTCAGCAATTGTTAAATGTATAAAATGGAATAAAACGGCACATAACAAACAAATTGGCAATAGAGCCGGTGAAGTACTTCTATTGAACTTTTGTGCAATGTTGAAGATTAGTAATTCTATTCAACATTTGTGCTAAAAGTCGGCTCCATCGCCAATTTGCCAAACGTTATGCGACATTTTATCCAATCACATTAAATTGACAAAATATTAAATAAA